>NZ_BBSK01000113.1:0-31443 GCF_001319805.1 Burkholderia sp. E168m22 | reverse complement strand
GCAGGTCTTCGTACGCATGCCGGTAGCCGACGCTCGTGGTGACGGTCAACTCGTCGTTGACCGCGCGGAACGCGTCGAAACCCGCGTGCGGCATCAGGCCGACCATCACGACACGACCACCCTTGCGCAGTGCCCGCATCGCCGATTCGAACGTGGCCTGCAATCCGGCCGCCTCGAAACTCGTATCGACGCCGAGCCCGCCCGTGGCCGCGCGAATCGCGTCCTGCAGCGCGGCGGCATCGAGCGTGCGCGCATCGAACGCGTGCGTCGCACCGAAGCGTGTGGCGGCCGCGAGCCGTTCGGGCGACACGTCGACGGCGACGATCGTGGTCGCGCCCTGCAGCTTCGCGAGCATGATCAGCAGCAGGCCGATCGGCCCGAGCCCGAACACCGCGCAGGTCTCTCCGAGCCGCAGTTCGCCGCGCCGCAGCGCATGCAGTGCAACGGCGGCCGGCTCCATTACCGCGGCCTGTTCGAGGCTCACGCCGTCGGGCAGCCGATGCAGCATGTAGGCCGGCACGACCGCGAAGTCGGCCATCCCGCCGTCGCCCATCAGCCCGGCGAAGCCCATCGACACGCACAGGTTGTACGACCCCGAACGGCAGTACGCGCACTGGCTGCAGCGATACTCGGGTTCGACCGCGACGCGGTCGCCCGCGCGCAGCGTCGTCACGTCGGCGCCGACTTCGACGACGGTGCCGCAGAACTCGTGGCCGAGCGTCAGCGGCGCGGTGCGGCGCGACAGCGGATGCGGCGCATCGACCGGAATCGCGTGCGGGCCGTCCGCGTATTCATGCAGGTCACTGCCGCAGATCCCGCAATACGCGACCGCGATGCGCACGTCGCCGGGGCCGACGCGCGGCGTGTCGATTTCCACGAGACGGACGTCGCGCGGGCCATGCCATTGAAGTGCGCGCATGTCAGCGTCCTCCGAGATTGTGCGTATCGAGGCGGCCGGCCGCGGCGCCTGCGGGCGCGCGCTTGCGCAGCACGGCCGGCGCGGTTTCGACGAGGCCGAACGACAGCACGCATGCGAGGATCGCGCCGGTAGTCGAGGTCCACATCGCGAACTGCAGGCCGTACCTGTCCGCCGCGAAGCCGGCGACGGTCGGCGCGACGAAGCCGCCGATCAGCTCGCCGGCGCCCATGATCAGCCCGAGCGCGCTCGCGATCGCTCGCGGCGGCACCGTTTCGGCCGGGATCGTCGCCATGAACAGCGTGAAGCAGCCGAGGCCCGTATACGTGACGAACACGAGCGCGCCGAGCGCCCAGACCGAGCCGACGTGGATCAGCACGACCGGGCACATGGCCGCGATCAGCGCGAACCCGATCATCGTCGGCTTGCGACCGATCCGGTCGGAGATCGCCGGCACGGCGAAGCCCCAGAACACCCACGCGGCGCCGAGGCAGGTCATCACGACGCCCATGTCGGACGGCGCCAGGTGACGGCTTTCCACGAGGAACACCGGCGCGAACGAGATGATCACGACGAACCACGTGAGAAAGAAGCAGCTGATCAGCACGCAGAGCAGGATGTTGCGCTCCTTCAGCAATGCCCAGCGGCTGAACTCGGCGCCGCTTGCGGCCGGTACCGCGGCGGTATCGGCGTGCACGTGGCGCACGCCGCCGGGCGGCACTTCGCGCACCCAGCGCCAGATGCAGAACGCGATCAGGAAGCCCGGAATGCACGACACGTAGAACGCCTCGCGCCAGCCGTATGCGGTGGCGATGCCGATCACGACCGGCGGGCCGATCATCGCGCCGAGCAGGCCGGCGGCCGAGCCTTGCAGCAGGCCCATGTTCAGCCCGCGGCGGCTCGGCGTCGAACTCTCGACCATCAGCGATTGCGACAGCGGCAGCACGGGGCCTTCGGCGATGCCAATCAGCGCGCGAAACGCGATCAGGCTCGCGAAGCCGCCGACGAGCCCCGACAGCGCCGAGCACACGGAAAAGCCGAGCACGGCCGCGACCAGCAGCGGCTTGCGGGTGCCGCGCGCGTCGGACCATGCGCCGGTCGCGGCGCCTGACAGCGCCCACGTGAGCGCGAGCGCGGACGACACCATGCCGAGCTGCGTGTTCGCCAGGTGCAGCTCGGCCGACATGAACGGAAACAGGAACGACAGCGCGAGGCGGTCGAAGAACACGAAGCCGAACGTCATGAACAGGATCAGCAGCAGCCTGTTCTCGTACGTCCAGGCGCGCCTGGAGGAGGAGGGGGGCGTCATCGTGAGCCTCGCCGCGTCAGCGGAACAGCTTCTCGACCGCTTGCGCGCCGAGGCCGACCTTCTCGTAATGCGCCTTGCACATCGCGATGTACGAATGCACGTCGAAGTAGCCGTCGGGATTGCCTGCGTCGTCGAGCCAGATCAGCGGGCCCTTGACGATGAAGAACGCGCGCATCGGCTCGGGGTGATCGAACGCGACGAGCGTGTGGCCCTCGCCCGGCGTCTCGTACACGAAATCGCCGCGCGTCGCGGTCCATTCGTGTTCGAGGTAACCCCATTTCCCCGACAGCGTGTACGCGAACACCTCGTGCGGGTGATAGTGCCGGTTCACGAGCCCGGCTTCCTTCGCCATCAGGATGTCGCACCATTTGTTCTGCGACGGCGAGATCCACAGCGGCCGCGACGAAACCGTTTCGGTGAACGGAACGTAATAGCGCTCGTCGTCGGTGGCCGCGTTCGGGATGTAGGCTTCGGGCAGCGCATCGGGCTTGAACGGATTGGCAATCGCCGGAATGTTTTGCCAGAATTCGGATACGGCTTTGTCGACCACGGGGTGTCTCCTTCATGGGTTGTCGTGGGCTCGACTTTAGCCAGCCGGCGCGCGCCGCTCTTGACTGGGCGGGACGCATTGCTTGACCGCGCCGGACATTGCATCGCACCAGAATCCAGACGAACCATCCCCCCAATCCGTGCCGCTCCGCACGACAGGCGCCAGCAGGAGGCGACGTGACGAATTCGACCGTTTTTTCACGCACGCGAGGCTCGACGGCCGACGTGCCGGCGCGTGACCGGATGGCGTACTGGGATGCGTTCAACGCAGCGACGCTGGTCGGCCTGCGCTGCTCGTCGCTGTCGCCGGCCGGGCTGGAAGCCGAGAAGACCGATATCGCGCTGCCGGGCCTCGGCATCGCCGACATCAGCGGGCAGGATCACGTGATCGAGCGCAGCCCCGCGCTGGTGCGCCAGTTGCCGAAGGAGTCGCTGTTCGCGTGCCAGATCCTGAGCGGGCGCGCGTATTTCATCCAGCACGACCGGTGCCTGCTCGCGGAGGCCGGCGATCTCGTCGTCTACGACACCCGCGTGCCGTATCTGTTCGGATTCCTCACGCCGATGCGGCAGTTGCTGATCGATATCCCGATCACGACGTTCGACGACCGCCTCGATGCGGAACTGGCCGCGCTGCCGCTGCGGATCGCGCCGAAGCCGGGCGCGGGCGCGATGCTCGGCGCAACGTTGCGCGCGAGCGTCGAGCGGTTCATGAAGGCGCCGGTGGAGCGCGACGCCGCGCGGTTCGCCGAGCACACGCGCACGCTGATCGCGGAACTCATCGACGCGGAAGTGAACGGTGCGGGCGCCTCGCGCGCGTCGCTGTCGTACCTGCTGACCGCGAAGCAGTACATCGCGACGCATCTGGGCGAGCCGGAGCTCGCGCCGCAGGCCGTCGCCGACGCGGTCGGGCTGTCGCTGCGGCATCTGGGCCGCCTCTTCGCGGCCGAAGGCGAGTCGATCACGCAGCACATCTGGTCGGAACGGCTGTCGCACGCGCATCGCGAGCTGACGGATGCGCGGCTGCGCAAGACGAGCATCGGCGAGATCGCGTTCCGCTGGGGGTTTTCGAGCCAGGCGCATTTCAGCCGCGCGATCCGCGAGCGCTACGGCGCGTCGCCGATGGCGCTGCGCGATGCGGCGCGCGAGGCCGCGGGCTGACGGCGGTTTGCGGATGGTTCGGCGGCGGCGCGTGCATCACGCGCCGTTTTCGTTTGCGGCGCGCGAGGTGTGGTGCAGGTTCGGCGCGAGGAAGCGCGGTCGAACCGCGCGGCCATCGGCTGCCCGCCATTGCATTCATTCACCTGGCGCGCATCGCAGGCCGGCCGTGGAACCGCGATGCGGTTCCACGGCCGGCGCCGCCAGCGCCACGGACTTCAGGACGCGCTGGCTTCGTCGATCTGACGAACGTCGTCCTGATCGAGCGTGACGCGGATCGCTTCACCGAGCAGCGCGAGCTGCTCGAGCGACGTCGCGCTCGCGATCGGCGCGGTGATCGTCGGCCGCGCGATCTGCCAGGCGAGCGCGATCGCGGCCGGCTGCGTGCCGTGCTTCGCCGATACGGCGTCGAGCGCCGCGAGAATGCGCAGCCCGCGTTCGTTCAGATAGCCGGCGACGCGATCGCCGCGCACGCTCTTCTTCAGGTCGGCTTCACTGCGGTACTTGCCCGACAGGAACCCGCTCGCGAGCGCGTAGTAGTTGACGACGCCGAGCTTCAGCTCGCGCACGACGGGCTCGAGGTCGCGTTCGTAGTCGGCGCGGTTGAGCAGGTTGTATTCGGGCTGGATGACCTGGTAGGCGGGCAGTCCGTCGCGCACGCTGATGGCCGCGGCTTCGCGCAGCCGTGCGCCGCTGTAGTTCGACGCGCCGATGATGCGCACCTTGCCCGCATCGATCAGCGTTTGATACGCGCCGAGCGTTTCTTCGAGCGGGGCCGTGTCGGCGAGATCGCGGTGCGAGAAATACAGGTCGATGTAGTCGGTCTGCAGGCGGCGCAGCGAATCGTCGACGGCCTTCAGGATGTTGTCTTTCGACAGCCCCGCGCGCGTGCCGAGGAGCCCGACCTTGGTCGCGATCACGACCTGCTCGCGCTTGCCGGAGCGCTTGAGCCACTTGCCGATGATCGTTTCCGATTCGCCGCCGTGGTTGCCGGGAACCCAGGCCGAATAGACGTCGGCCGTGTCGATGAAGTTGATGCCGGTGTCGGCGAGCGCGTCGAGCAACGCGAACGATGCGTTTTCGTCGACGGTCCAGCCGAAGACGTTGCCGCCGAACGCGAGCGGCGAAACCTGGATGCTGGATGTACCGAGGGTGCGATGTGCCATGTTCTGCTCCGTAAGCTGCGGGTGACGGGAGGGGACTGCGGGACGTGAAGCCGGTCGCGTTGAGACGGCGAGCACGTGGCGAGGTTCCGCCGCCGGCGCACCAACCGGCGGGTTTCGCGCGCGTGCGCCGGCATGCCGGACGCGGTGACGTCATCACGGCAGCGACCTCCGTTCGAGCGCCGGCCCCGCCGCGCGCAAGGCACTGTATTTATTACCGATTTTCCGTGCCAGGTTAGGGAAATGACGCATGGCGTCAATGTTGTCGCGGCGCGTTGTCTACGATATCCTTTCATCCCAAAATTAAGGGAGGCAGCGGGCCGCTGCCACACGAACGAAAAATCATTCTGAGGCGGTCATGGCTGACCTGGCGGCATTCATTCGAACCCCGTTTTTCCAGCAAGACAAACGCCTGCTCGCGCTGTCTTTCCCCCACGACGACGCGCCGTCGGTGACCGACTCGTACGGGCGGCAACGTCCGGCGCGGCTGGTGGCCGAGCGTCTCGTCGCGCACGAGGGGCTCGGGATCGATTTCACGTTCGAGGTGACGCTGTTGTCGGGCGAGGCGGGCGTCACGCTGGCCGACATGCTGGGCAAGCTGCTCGCGGTGTCGATGGTGCGCCCCGACGGCGGCCTGCGTTATTTCACCGGTTACTGCACCGAGTTTTCGCTGGTCCGCAACGACGATTCGATCGCGGAATATCGCGCGGTGCTGCGCCCGTGGAGTCACTTCCTGCGGACCCGCGTGAACAACCGCCTGTTCCTCGGCCAATCGCTGCAGCAGCAGATCGGCACGCTGCTCGCCGACTATCAGGGGCTCGCGCCGTCGTGGGAGTGGCGCGTGCGCGGCGACGATCCGGCACGCACGATGAACGTCCAGGGCGGGGGGCTCGGCGAAAGCGACTGGAACTACATCGTTCGCCATCTGGAAGCCGTCGGGTTCCTGTACTGGTGGGAGCATGACGAGAAAGGCGTGAAGCTGATCGTCGGCGACGACAGCACGGTGCAGTGCCCGGCCGTCGACGGCCGCTCGCCGCAGATCCGCTTCCAGACGCACGACGGCCCGATGGCCGCCGACGCCATTTCGCAATGGTCCGCGGTACGGTCGCTGTCCGCCGGCAGTTACAGCGCGACGGCGTTCGACTTCAAGGCGCCGCATGCGGCCCACGCGCAGATTCCGACGCTGCATCCGCCGGGTGTCGCGCCGCAGGTCGAGCATCATGAATACGTGGGGCACTACGGCTTCGCGAAGCAGACGCGCGCCGGCGACGCGCTCGCGCGTGTGCGGATGGAAGAGATCGAGGCGGCCGCGACGCGTTTCGACGCGGCCGGCAATCATCACGGCATCCTGCCCGGGCGCTGGTTCCAGCTGTCCGATCACTTCAGCGTGGCGTCGGGCAGCCCGCAGGATCACGAGTACCTGATTCTCGAAGCCCGTCACGAAGCGGCGAACAATTACCTGCAGGCCGACGGCAAGCCCGAGTATCGCAACCGCTTCGTCGCGGGCCATCGACGTACGCCGTGGCGACCGGGGCGCGGGTTCAACAGCGAACCGGTGCGCGTGCTGGCGCCGCAAACCGCGACCGTTGCCGGCGCGAAGGGAGCCGGCAGCGTCGACGTCGACGAGTACGGGCGCGTCTGCATCGTCTATCACTGGGATCGGGCGGCGCAGATCAGCGCGCGGATTCGTGTGGCCGCCGGCTGGGCGGGCGGCGAGAAGGGCATGATCGCGCATCCGCGCGTGGGCAGCGAGGTGCTCGTGATGTGCCTCGACGGCAATCCCGACCGGCCCGTCGTGTCGGGCACCACGTACAACGCGGAACGGATGCCGCCGTGGGCGCTGCCCGACCAGCACGTGCTGACCGGCCTGCGCAGTCGCGAGCTGTCGGGCGACGGCGGCAATGCGGCGGGCGGACGCTCGAACCACGTGCTGCTCGACGACACGCCGCAGCAGCTCCAGCTGAAGCTGCGCAGCGATACCGACGCGAGCGAACTGACGCTCGGGCACAACGTCCGCATCGACGCGACCCAGGGGCGCACCGATCAGCGCGCCCGCGGCTTCGAATTGCGGACCGACGCGCATGGCGCGGTACGGGCGGCCAAGGGCCTGCTCGTGACCAGCGAGGCGCGCTACGACGCGCGTGCCCATGCGACCGACATCGGCGAGACCGTCGCGCGCCTCGACAAGGCGCACGACCTGCACGAATCGTTGTCGGGGTCCGCGCACGACGTGAAGGCGCAGGAGTCCGGCGATCAGGATGCCGTCCATCAGGCGCTCAGGACGCAGAACGACGGCCTGAGGGGCAGCGGCGGCAATCCGCAGCAGGGCGAGTTTCCGGAGTTCGCGCAGCCGTTCCTCGCGCTCGCGAGCCCGGCGGGGATTCTGGCGACGACGACGGGGTCGACCCATGTCGCGAGCGACCAGCACGTCGCGTTGACGAGCGGCGCCCACACGAGCATCGGCGCGGGCAAGAGCATGCTGGTCAGCGCGCAGGAGGCGGTGCGCGTCGCCGCGTTCGAGAAGGGCATCCGGCTCGTGGCCGCCGCGGCCGACATCGACATCCAGGCGCTCAAGGACAGCGTCAACGTGCTCGCCAAGCTGGACGTGAAGGTCGATGCGAACCGCATCACCATCACCGCGAAAGAAGAAGTCCTGATCAACGGCGGGACCAGCTATACGCGCTGGAACGGCAGCGGCATCGTGCACGGGACCAAGGGCGAATTCACCGCGCATGCGGCGTCACATACGTTCATCGGGCCGGACAGCCTGCCGGTGCCCGCGCGCGCGTTCCCCGGCACGGCGTGCGCGCCGTGCATGGTCAACGCGGCATCGATGGCGTCGCCGTTCGCGGCCAAGGCGTGAGGCAGGGCCGCGCATGACGAATGACCTGATCGCCGCGCAGGCGGCCGACGCGCTGCAGGCGGCGCTGTTGTCGCAGGACGGGCTGCGCGCTTACGTCCTGATCGACGGCGCATTGCTGGATACGTTGCCGGACGAGGACAAGGCGTCGTGGCCCGCGTTCGTCGCGGCCTCGCTGCTCGACGACGCCGACGACGAGGCGAGAGTCGTCGGGCCGCTGCTGTTCGAATGGCAGCCCGCCGCCGACAGCGCCGAGGCTGCGGACGCGATCGAGCCGCCCGGCATTCCGTGGCCGGCGGCGAGCGTGCTCGTGTCGCCGCTGTCGCTCGAGCGACTGGCCGCGCATCTGGCGCCGATGGTCGATGTCCAGCTCGAGCAGATGGAGAGCGTGATGCTGATGCGCTTCTTCGATCCGCGCGTGCTGCCGTTCTGGCTCGACATGCTGCCCGCCGCCCATCGCGCGTATCTGGCGCAGGGCGTGCGGCACTGGATTCACCGCGATACCGCGCTGCAGCTCCGGACGGCGGACATCGCCGCGCCCGCCACCGTCAGGCAGGCCGCCGAGTTTCCGCTGCAGTTGACCCAGGCGCAGGAAGACGATCTGCTCGCCGCCTGCTATCCGTACACGATGCTCGAGCGGCTGCGTGTCGAAAAGCCCGCGCTGCTGGCGTCATTGCCGGCCGCGCAGCACTACGGCTTCGTGCGCGATCAACTGGCACGCTGCCAGGCGCACGGCGCCGAAAGCGCGGCGTCGCTGCTGATCTATTGCGAACTGGCGTTGCGCTACGGCGCGCGCTTCGACGAGCATCCGGCGATGGCCGCCGTGTTCGACGCAGTGGCGCAGGGAGAGGCGTTTCCGGAGGCGCTGGCGCGGGTGCCGGCGGAGGACTGGCGGCGGATGCAGGAAGCGGCCGGGTGATGGCGCGTGCGCCACGCGACTCGAATGAAATCGACTGGAAGAGAAGGAAGTTCAATATGAACCGCTGCTGGATCACTTTGCTGTCCGTGATGGTTTTTTCCACGGCTGCGTGCAGCAAGAGCGTGAACGATGCCGAGAAGGACAGTTTGGCGCCCGGCGAAGTGAACAAATGGAACGACCCGAACTACGACATCATCACCGCCGGGTCCTTCAACTATACGGATTACGACATCTACGGCGTCTATCTGCTGCCGCCCGACAAGAACAGCCTCGACGACGCGGCGAGCGCCGACGGCGCGCATGCCACGCCGCGGAGCGCGAAATACTGGTCCGGCGGCGGCGGCTCGCGCCCGAGTCTCGCGTGGGATTTCCGCTGGAAGACCCCGAAGACGTTCAAGGTGTGGTGGGAGCGCGTGGTCGACAAGCGCGCGATGGAAGCGTCGTCCGCGAACTACGACCCGTACACGCACCGGGAAACCCAGCCGGGGATGGCGTGGTGCGAAGGCGAGATCACGGTCACGCGCCCGCCCGTCAAGGACAAGAGCGGCGGTATCGTGCTGCACTTCTTCCCCGATGGCCGCGTGGAAGGCGACATGGATTTCGGCGCCGACGGCCCGGACCCGAAGGTGGCCCTGTCGAAGCGCGACGCGCAGCGCAAGCTGACCGACCGCGCGTGCCTGAAGGAAATTCCCAATCCGTTCTATGGGCGCAAGAAGCCGGCCCAGTGGAATTGACGCTGGACGCGTGACCGGAACAGGAGCGTAACCGCCATGAGCAATCCCCCCCTCATTCGACGCATCACCGATATCACGCCGGTCGAGGACTCGATCCGCAACGGGCATCGCGAGGCGCTCGATCCGCTGCGGGTCGAGCAATGCAAGGAGTGTCCGAAACCCGTGTGGTTCACGGCCTTCTTCGACGGCACGGGCAACAACTACGGCGAGGACGGCAACGGTTCGACGGACGTCGCGAAGACCAAGTACAGCAACATCGCCAAGCTCGCGATGTTTGCTCATGTCCCGTTCAACAAGGCCAATCCGCGCACGATGGGCCGGTACGTCGAGGGCGTCGGCACACCCTGCAGCAAGGTCGGCGATTCGGGCAAGGGTATCGACGGCGCGCTCGGCATGGCGGCCGCGAGCAAGGGCGAGGCGCGCATCCGCTGGATGCTCCGCGAGCTCGAAAAGCACGTGGCGAACCACATGCCGGCCGTGAGCCAGATCAACGTGGCCGCGTTCGGCTTCTCGCGCGGCGCCACGGAGGCGCGGGCGTTCGTCCGCATGCTGACCGAGCAGCTGGCCGAGAACATCGGCGGTCGGCTCTGGTGGAACAAGAAGAACATGAAGGGGATGCGTCCCGAAGTGGTCGTCTACTTCATGGGCATTCTCGATACGGTGGCGTCGACAGGCTTCGGCGGCAGCCGCCTGGAGAAGGCGGCGCCCTACATCGTCGGCGCGATCCTCGGGCCGGTCTATGGCGGCATGCTCCACAGCATCGACAAGGGCGGCCATGCGGAATGGGCGAACGACATCCGCATTCCGGACTACGTGCGGGAGTGTGTTCACTATGTCGCATCGCATGAAGTCCGGGAGAAATTCCCCGGCGACTCGGTGCGCGAGGATCAGAAGCTTCCCTCGAACTGTCGCGAGGTGTATTACCCCGGCATGCACTCGGACGTGGGCGGCGGCTACGAGCGCAACTATCAGGAAGGGCGCACCAACGAGCTGGCCAACGTCGCGTTGAACAATCTCTATATCGACGCGTGGAAGGCCGGCGTGCCGTTTCGCGAGCCGAAGGAGATCGTGGAATCGGCCGGCGGGCTGTTCGCGATTTCCCCCGAGCTGGAGACGGCCTGGAACGTGTACATGGGGCAGGGCAACGAGCGGCGCGCGGGCGTGGCGTCGAACAGCGGCCGGCTCGAGTCGCAGATCATCTGGCACATGAACCGCTACTACCAGTGGCGCGCCAGCCGCAGCCGGCGTCTGCACGACGGCCGGCTGAAGCCGCCGGGCGGCGTGAATTCCTACATGGCGATTACCGACCGCGAATGGAACGAGGATGCGGATCTCATCCGTCGCGCCAACGGGGGCGTCCTGACCCGGACCATCTCGGAGCAGTACAAGGCGATCGACGCGGCCACGCGGGTCACCGGCAACTGGCTGGGGGGTATCGATCCGGCGGCGCGCGCGACGTTCGACCGGTTCTTCGATCACTACGTGCACGACTCGATCGCGGGTTTCAAGAAGCAGATGGAAGACGGTCACGTCGGCTTCGCCGAATCGAGCCGCTGGTCGGTCAACCGTCAGTACTTCATGGGCAAGCGCGGCAAGAAGTTCCTGTACTGGCGCTACGAGGGCGACAAGGCCGAGCAGGCCGCCACGCAACTCGCCAAGGTCGATCCGGCGAAGCAGCAGGACCCGACGGCAGCCAACGAACCGCAACTGGCCAGCAACCAGCCCGCGGCGATCGGCGGCGCGCTGCCAGACGCGACCTCGACAGCCTGACGCCGATCCCATACCGGTCGCGACCGCGGCCGGCTGTCCGACGTCGCGGCAGACAGGATCTGCCGCGACACGCCCCTCCCTACCGCAACTGCACGGCCGCGAGAAACAGCACCATGCTGCCGATCGCGCCGTCCAGCACGCGCCACGCGACCGCCTTGCGGAACCACGGCGCCAGCAATCGCGCGCCATAGCCGAGCCCGAGGAACCACACGACGCTGACCGTCATCGCGCCGATCGCGAACGCGAGCCGCGCGCCTTCCGGCTCGCGCGCGCCGGCCGTGCCGATCAGCAGGAACGTGTCGAGGTAGACGTGCGGGTTGAGCCACGTGAATGCGAGCGTCATCAGCACGATCGCGAGGGCGCCTTGCGGCGGCGGGGCGACCGCGTCGCCGCGCACGTCGAGCGTGTCGTGGCCCGGCTTGAACGCACGGCGCAGCGCGTTGATGCCGAACCACGCGAGATACGCGAGGCCCACGTACAGCACCGCATGGACGAAGGTCGGATAGCGCTCGACCAGCACCGATGCGCCGCCGACGCCCGCGCCGATCAGGATCATGTCGGACACCGCGCACAGCAGCACGATCTTGCCGACGTGCGAGCGCATGATGCCCTGGCGCAGCACGAATGCGTTCTGTGCGCCGATGGTGACGATGAGCGACGCGCACAGTGCGGCGCCGTGGGAAAAAGCGAGCCAGTTCATGATGGGGACAGCCGTGGAAGCAGTAGACGGATGAATCGGGTAGCGCTAGTCTGCGATCGGGGCGGGAATAAGAGAAGCTAAATCACCTAATGCGGATTAAGGAAATCTAATGCTCGACTACGCGTTGCTCGATGCCCTCGCGGCCGTGATCCGGCACGGCTCGTTCGAGCGGGCAGCCAAGGAGCTGAACGTCACGCCGTCGGCGGTGTCGCAGCGCGTGAAGCTGCTGGAGGAGCGGGTCGGCAGCGTGCTCGTCAAGCGCGGGCAGCCGTGCGTCGCGACCACGTCGGGCGCGCTGCTGTGCCGGCATACCGAACGCGTGCAGCTGCTGGAGGCCGAACTGGGCGGCCGGATGCCCGCGTTGCCCGGCCAGATCGCGAGCGCCTGGCCGACGCTGCGCGTGGCCGTCAACGACGACAGCGTCGCGACGTGGTTCATCGACGCGGTCGGGCCGTTCTGCACGGAGCGCGAGACGCTGCTTGACCTCGTGATCGACGATCAGGATTACACGGCCTCGCGCATTCGCGACGGCAGCGTGCAGGGCGCGGTGACCGCGCAGGCCGAGCCGATCCAGGGATGCCGGTCGGAGCGGCTCGGGCGAATCCGCTATCGCGCGGTGTGCTCGCCGGCGTTTTACGCGCGTTATTTCGATGCGGGGATCACGCGCGATGCGCTGCGCCGCGCGCCGTGCGTGATGTTCAATCCGAAGGACGGGTTGCAGGCGCGTTTCATCCGGCGCGTGACGCGCGCGGATCTCGATCCGCCGCAGCACTGGATACCGCACGTCGCGGGCTATCTGCGCGCGTGCGAAACGGGATTGGGATGGGGGATGTGCCCTGACCGGATGGTCGACCGGCAACTGGCGGCGGGCGAGCTGATCGACATGTCGCGTGGCCGAACCATCGACATCGATCTGTACTGGCAGAGCTGGCGTCTGTCGATCGGCTGGCTCGACGATTTCAGCGCGGCGCTGAAGGCGCGTGCCGCGCTGTTTCTCGATTGACCGGCGACGCCACGCGGGCGGCGCGCACGCGGTGCGCGCCGTGCGATGTCAGAGGTGTTGCAGGCCGTCGAAGTCGACGATCTGCACGTGGCGACCCTGCATTTCGATCAGGTCGCGCTTCTGGAATTTCGACAGCGTGCGGCTGACCGTTTCGAGCGTCATGCCGAGATAGCTGCCGATGTCCTCGCGGGTCATCCGCAGGTTGAATTCCGACGGCGAGTAGCCGCGCTTCAGGTAGCGCGACGAGACGTCCAGCAGGAAAGCGGCGACGCGCTCTTCCGCATTCAGCGAGCCGAGCAGCATCGTTTGCGACGTTTCGCGCACGATCTGTTCGCTCATCAGCTTGTGCATGCGCAACTGCATCGAGCCGGCTTCCGAGCACAGCGCCTTGAGCGCGCTGTACGGAATCACGCAGACGGAGCTGTCTTCCAGCGCGACCGCGGTGCGCGGGTGCGTATCGTCGCAGATGCCGTCGAGGCCGAGCGCTTCGCCGGCGAGGTGCAGGCCCGTGACCTGTTCGCGGCCGTCGTGGCGCGTCGCGACGGTCTTCAGCGAACCCGAGCGCACCGCGTACAGGTTGTCGAATGCGTCGCCTTCGCGGAACAGCGCTTCGCCGCGCTTGACCGGGCGTGCCGCGCAGATGACCGACTCGAGGCGACTGAGCGCTTCGGGCGCCAGGCCCTGCGGCATGCACAGGTGCCGCATCGCGCACGACGAGCAGTGCGGGGCCTGACGGGGAGCCCAGCTACCGGCATGGGGCGTGGCGGCGGGGCGGGTGGCGACGGGCGTCAGCATGATCGTTTACTCCGGCGTTGAATCGACGAAATCATTGTCCCACCGCAAGTTGCCGCTGTCGGGTGACAAAACGTCGCGACCGGGCGCACGTGCCGAACGCCGCTCAGGCAGCCGGCTCGTCCGCGTTGGCGGCGGCCGGAATCAGCAGCACCGGCAGCGTCGCGTGGCGCACGCATTGCTCGGCGATGCTGCCGAGTACGAGGCGGCGGAAGCCGCGGCGGCCGTGCGTACCGAGCACGAGCAGATCGGCGCCGAACGCTTTCGCGCCGTCGAGGATCAGCGACGACACGTCGTTGAGCGACGTCGCTTCGTTCAGCTGCGTTTCGCCCTTCACGCCGGCGGCCTGCATCAGCTTCGCGAAATCCTGCGCGAGCGCGTTGCCCTGCGCGAGGAGCTGATCGCGCAGCACGGACGGATCGTAGCCGGGCACGTTGTAGTAGATCGCGGCGTTCTCGACGACGTAGAACGGCTGCAGCTCCGCGCCGTGCGCTTTCGCGAGCGCCAGTGCGGCATCGAACGCATGGCGGGACGTGTCGCTGCCGTCGACGGCAACCAGAATACGCTTGTACATAGTGTCTCCGAGTGGCGGGTTGAAACGAAGTCGGCCGGATGGCCGAGCGGGCCGGGCAATGCTGCGAGGCAGAGTAAACCAACGGGCACGATCGTGCAGCGAGGTGCCTGTCGTGCCGCGCGGCCGCGTGGTTCCTGTCGCTGTCGCGCATGGCCATGCGCGCGACGCATGCTGCGCCGCGCGACGCGTGTCGCGTGAGGCGGCAAGCGTCGAGCCGCATTGCTGACGTAAACGTATGCGCACGCATCGACCCGGCCCGGCTGCAACCATGCCGATGCGCCGCACGCACCGCCATTCAATCGCAATCGCACCGTGGCGCCATGACTTCGGTCAATGCCTGTGCGTCGATGCGATGCGCGGCATGCATGACTGCGAAGCCGATGCCAGGGCGCGGAATCGTTCGTTGCGACAACGTGCGAGCGGGTATCGGCGTGCAGTCCGATCACACGTGCCGGTTCACCGCCATCGATTATCGTGATTGACCGATGGCGCCTCTCAAACGAACGACCGATTCAAACGCCGCGCCGGCTATCTCGGCACGACCGTCAACTCGATGACGCGCTCCGGCCGGCGGCTGTGGCCGGGCCAGTATGCGCTGCCGTACATCCGGTGAACGGGACCGAACGGCGCGTCGCCCGCGGGCGGCGTGTCGAAGCCTTTCTCGATCACCCGATAGCCGGCGCGCAGCGCAAACGCCGAATGGTTGCCGTCGGGGCGGCTGTCGAAACCGGCGAAGCCGTCGCCGGCTTCCGGCATCGCATTGACGAGCGACGCATTGCTGCACGTGATCTCGTCGGGCGAGATCGGCCCGGCCCCGGCGAGCCGCGACGCTTCGCGGTGCTTGCCGTCGGTGTCGACCGTGCTGTCGTGCGTGTCGTCGTTGTCGAGTTCGATGCTGCGCGGATGCGTACGACCTGTTTGAGCGGAGGATTCCATCGCGGCTCTCCTGGCGGCGACACGCTCCGGATCGAAGCAAATCCCGTTCCGGGCACGACGGGAAAAGGCGCGCGGGCGATCGCCGCGGTCGCGCGACGCGCACTGATTTGTCATGATTTATTTCAGCTAGAAGACGCGTTTTCTACAGAGTATGATTCTTTTCCTGCGAAGCGGCGACAGGGGATGAAGTCTCGCCGCCTCTGCCCGCGCCGGGGCGCCGCAGCACCCTTAAAGACGGGTAGCGAACAACAAAGCAAGGGACTAGAGGTGGCGGATTCATGCAAGCGACTACTGCCTTCACGCACCGCGGTTATCTGTTGAATTGCGCGCCCGCACGCGCCAGTGACGGTTCGTTCAAGCCCTACGTCGTGATCTCCCGATCGAGCGACGGGGAGCTCGTGGCGAACCGGTTTTTTCCGATCGAGCTCCAGTTCAACGACGAAGGCGACGCGATCGCGCACGCGCGCGACTGGGCCGTGCGCTGGATCGACGCGAGCAGCATCTCGATGTGACGCCGTCGCACGCGTGCGGCGCTGGCCGTCCGGCCGATCCCCGGGGTGCCGCTCCCGGACAAAAAACGCGGTAATCTTGCGGAACCCGTCACTTTATTAGCGGCCGCGCATCCGCGCGCGGCTGCTCGCATTGGCTTATGTCGACATCACCCGCCCGTCAGTGGGGCCTCGAAGAAATCGTCGCCGGCTTGCGCGAGTCGCGCGAGGAACTCCATCGCACGCGCCATCCGCGCGGCATCCGCGAACTGCCGTCGCGCGATGCGATCTGCAAGATTGTGACCGGCCTGCGCGCGTCGATGTTTCCGACGCACTACGGCGCGCCCGACCTGACCGACGAAAGCGTCGACTTCTACGTCGGCCACACGCTCGAAAGCACGCTGCGCGTGCTGTCCGAGCAGATCCGCCGCGCGCTGCCGTTCCTGCCCGAGCACGTCGATACGCCGTTCGCCGAGCTCGACGAACGTGCGTTCGAGATCGCGCGCGAGTTCGGCCGGCAGTTGCCGGCGATCCGCGCGCTGCTCGTCAGCGACATCCAGGCCGCGTACGCGGGCGATCCGGCCGCGCAGCACATCACCGAGATCCTGCTGTGCTACCCCGGCGTGTTCGCGATGATGCACCATCGGCTCGCACACGCGCTGCACCAGCTCGGCGTGCCGTTGCTCGCGCGGTTCATCAATGAAATCGCGCACTCGGCCACCGGCATCGACATCCACCCCGGCGCGCAGATCGGCCCGAGCTTCTTCATCGATCACGGCACCGGCGTCGTGATCGGCGAAACCGCGATCATCGGCGAGCGCGTGCGCGTGTACCAGGCGGTCACGCTCGGCGCGAAGAGTTTCCCGGCGGATGGCGAAGGCGCGCTGGTGAAGGGCAATGCACGGCACCCGATCGTCGAGGACGACGTGGTGATCTATGCGGGCGCGACGATTCTCGGTCGCGTGACGATCGGGCGCGGCTCGGTGATCGGCGGCAACGTGTGGCTCACCCACAGCGTGCCGCCCGGCACGAGCGTCGCGCAGGGCAAGGTCCGCGAAGGCGGGAGCGCCGAGAAGCCGTAACGCGGTGGGCGAATGCGCGGGCGTCGTTCCGCGCAACGCCGCGGATGACGCGCAATGGATCGGCGGCCGGGCCGCCGTCGGGCGCGCCCGGGCGTGAGCGGCGCGAAGCCGGCTCGGCCCGGCGTACGAAGGCGGCGCGCAGCTGCCTGCGTTCATCGAAGCCTCAGTGCTTGCCGTCCGGCGAGCGGTGCTTGTACAGCACGTCCTGATCGACGCGGATCAGGTTCTGGCCCGCATCGACGACGAAATCCACGCCGTTGTACGCATTGCCCGTGAGCAGCAGGATTGCGCTGGCGACGTCGTCGGGGCCCGCGATGCGCGCGAGCGGCGTCGATGCGCGGCTCGCGTGTTCGAAGTCGGCCTGCGTCTGGTCGTCGCTCGGCAGCATCAACCCCGGGAACACCGCATTCACGCGCAGCACCGGCGCGGACGACAGCGCGAGCATCTGCGTGAGATTGCCGAGCGCGGCCTTCGCGACTGTGTAGCTGAAATGGTCGCGGTGGAAGTTTTCCTTGATCTTCTGGTCGACCACGTTCACGACGACGCCTTGCGTGCCGGCCGCGCGGGCCCGCTCGTAGAACGCGCGCGTGAGCAGGATCGGCGCGCGGCAGTTGACGGCCCACGCCTGGTCGAACGCGGCGAGATCGAAGCTCGGGAAATGGTCCTGCCAGAACACCGACGCGTTGTTGACCAGCACGTCGAGGCGGCCGAAGCGTGCATAGACTGCATCGATCAGCGCGGTGATCTGCGCGGCATCGGACAGGTCGGCCTGCAGCGCCACCGCGTCGTGCCCGCGTTCGGCAATCGCGCGGGCGGCGGCCTGCGCGGCATCGGCCGAACGGTCGTAATGCACCGCGGTGCGATAGCCGTGCGCGGCGAAATACTCGGCGAACGCGCGCCCGGCCCGGCGCGCGGCGCCGGTCACGAGCACGACGGGCGCATGCGCCGTTTGCTTCGTCTGCTCCATCAGGTATTCGTCAGGTTGACCGAGGAAGGATTCGCGACGATCGACAGGAATTCGCGACGCGTCGACGGATCGGTGCGGAACGTGCCGAGCATGCGCGACGTGACCATCTCGACGCCCGGCTTGTGCACGCCGCGCGTGGAGATGCACTGGTGCGCGGCTTCGAGGATCACGCCGACGCCCTTCGGCTGCAGCACGTCGAACAGCGTGTCGGCGATCTGCACGGTCATCTTTTCCTGGATCTGCAGGCGCTTCGCGAACGCGTCGACGAGGCGCGCGAGCTTCGAGATGCCGACGACGCGATGGTTCGGCAGATACGCGACGTGCGCGCGGCCGATGATCGGCACCATATGGTGCTCGCAGTAGCTCTCGAAGCGGATGTCCTTCAGCACGATCATTTCGTCGTAGCCGTCGACTTCGCTGAACGTGCGCGCGAGGATGTCGCGCGGCTCCAGCGCATAGCCGGCGAAGAACTGCTCGTATGCGCGCACCACGCGCGCGGGCGTGTCGAGCAGGCCTTCGCGCGCGGGATCGTCGCCGGCCCAGCGCAACAGCACGCGGACGGCGTCTTCGGCTTCTTCACGGCTCGGCCGCGAGGCGACCGGCTGGGGCTGTGTGGTTTTCTTTCCCTTACCCATGTAGTGGCTCCATCGAAGGCCGCCTGCGGCGGCCGATATCCGGCCATTGTTTCATGCTTTCGCCGCTCGTGCGTGCGGGCCGCCGCGCCCGCTTCCTCACTTCGGCCATTCGTCCTGCTCGTCGTTGAACAGCGACGCGACGACGCCACGCAGCCACGCGGTGCGCGGGTCGTTGTGGTACTTGCGATGCCAGTGCTGTTTCAGGTCGAAGCGCGGTAGCGCGAGCGGCGGCTCGACGGGCACGATGAACGCGTGCTCGGCCGCATACGCATAGCCGATCGCGTGCGGCACCGTCGCGATCAGGTCGGTGCGGCTCAGGATGAACGGCAGGCTCATGAAGTGCGGCGTTTCGAGCACCGCGCGGCGCTGCATGCGCTGCTTCGCCAGATATTTCTCGAGCACCTCCTGGCTGCGGCCTTCGGCGCGCACCACCGCGTGCCCGCACGCGAGGAACTGCTCGACCGTGAACGGCGGCGTCTGCTCGAACGGATGGCCGCGCCGCATCAGGCAGACGAACCGGTGCGTGAACAGCCGCTGCTGGAAGAAGTTGTTGCCGTCGAGATCGGGGAAGTAGCCGACCGCGAGATCGATCGACCCGGCTTCGAGGCCGCGTCCGACTTCGTCGTGCGCGAGCGAGACCGAACGCAGGTTCGCGTGCGGCGCGTGCATCGCGAACGCCTGCAACAGCTTCGGCAGAAACACGATCTCGCCGACGTCCGACAGCGCGATCGAGAACGTATGCGTGCTCGCGGCCGGATCGAAGTCGTGCGGCGCGACGAGGCCGCGCTCGATCTGCGCGAGCGCGTCGCGGGCGGCCGGCAGCAGCGCCAGCGCGCGCGGCGTCGGCTCCATGCCGCGCGACGTGCGCACGAACAGCGGATCGCCGAAGTATTCGCGCAGCCGGCCGAGCGCCGTGCTCACGCGCGGCTGGCTCACGCCGAGCAGGTCGCCCGCCCGGCTCACGTTGCGCGTGTCGTCGAGCGCGACGAGGTAGGGAATCAGGTTCAGATCGAGCGTTTCCATGGCCGGGGCCGGTATCTCCAAAACGTATACAACATATCTCCTGAATCGCGTTGCCGCATAGTCGGGAAAGCGCTCAAATGTATTCCATTACTCGAACCAAAGTTCTGGAGACGAACAATGCGCACCCAAGTCGCGATCATCGGCGCCGGTCCGTCCGGCCTTCTGCTTTCCCACCTGCTGCGCCTGCAAGGCGTCGATTCCATCCTCGTCGAAGCGCGTTCCCGCGAATACTGCGAGAACCGCATCCGCGCCGGTGTGCTCGAGCAGGGCACGGTCGACACGCTGAACGAAGCCGGCCTCGGCGACCGGATGCGCCGCGAGGGGCTCGAACATCACGGCATCGAGCTGCTGTTCGACGGCCAGCGCCACCGCATCGACCTGTCCGAACTGACCGGCGGGCGCGCGATCACCGTCTATAGCCAGCACGAAGTCGTGCGCGACCTGATCGCGGCCGGCGTCGAGCACGGCCATCAGATGCACTTCGAAGTGAGCGACGTCGCGCTGCACGACGTCGAAAGCGAGCACCCGTTCGTCACGTTCAAGCACGCGGACGGCCGCGCGGACCGCATCGACTGCGATTACATCGCCGGCTGCGACGGTTTCCACGGCATCGCGCGCCAGACGATTCCCGCCGAGCGGCTGAACACGTTCGAGCGCGTCTACCCGTTCGCATGGCTCGGCATCCTCGCGGACGCGGCGCCGTCGCTCGACGAGCTCGTGTACGCACATCACGACAACGGCTTCGCGCTGTTCTCGATGCGCTCGCCGACGGTCACGCGCCTGTACCTGCAATGCAAGCCGGATGAAGACCTCGCCGCATGGTCCGACGCACGGATCTGGGACGAACTGCACACGCGCTTCTCGAACGACACCGGCTGGACGCCGACCGAGGGCCGGATCACGCAGAAGAGCGTGACGCCGATGCGCAGCTTCGTGTCGGAGACGATGCAGCACGGGCGCCTGTTCCTCGCCGGCGATGCCGCGCACATCGTGCCGCCGACCGGCGCGAAAGGGATGAACCTCGCGGTGGCCGACGTCCGCGCGCTGTCCCGCGCGCTCGGCGCGCGCTACCGGACGGGCGACGCGACGCCGCTCGAGCGCTATTCGGCGACCTGCCTCGAACGCGTGTGGCGCGCCGAGCACTTCTCGTACTTCATGACGAACATGCTGCATGCGTCGCCGGACGACTCGCCGTTCGTCAATCGCCTGAAGTTTGCCGAGCTGAAATACGTGACGCGCTCGCGGGCCGCCGCGCAGTCGCTCGCCGAAAACTACGTCGGTTTGCCGTTCGACGACGCGATGCCCCCCGAGGCAACCCGCCTTGACAACGCGCTGTGCGCGACTCTATGATCGGCCCATCGTTCGCTAATCGAATCTAGGTTCGAATGGCGAACAAAAGCCGGGGGTCGACGACGGCCTCCGGCGCGGCACGCGACACGCGCGTGTCCCCTCGACAGGCCGCGCACGAGCCGCGGGTTCGCATCAGGAAGAGACATGGTCAACAAGATTTTCGAATCGCTTCAGTCGGCGGTTGCCGACGTCCACGATGGCGCGACAATCATGATCGGCGGCTTCGGCACGGCCGGCATGCCGTCCGAGCTGATCGACGCGCTGATCGAACAGGGCGCGCGCGACCTGACGATCGTCAACAACAACGCGGGCAACGGCGAGACGGGTCTCGCGGCGCTCCTGAAGGCGAAGCAGGTGCGCAAGATCATCTGTTCGTTCCCGCGCCAGAGCGACTCGCAGGTATTCGACGCGCTGTACCGCGCGGGCGAGATCGAGCTGGAGCTCGTGCCGCAGGGCAACCTCGCGGAGCGCATCCGCGCGGCGGGCGCCGGCATCGGCGGCTTCTTCACGCCGACGGGCTACGGCACCAAGCTCGCGGAAGGCAAGGAAACGCGCGTGATCGACGGCAAGCCGTACGTGTTCGAGACGCCGATCCACGCCGATTTCGCGCTGGTGAAGGCGTACAAGGGCGATCGCTGGGGCAATCTCGTGTATCGCAAGACCGCGCGCAACTTCGGGCCGATCATGGCCAGCGCCGCGAAGGTCGCGATCGTCCAGGTGTCGGAAGTCGTGCCGCTCGGCGGGCTGAACCCGGAACACATCGTGACGCCGGGCATTTTCGTGCAGCGCATCGTCGAGGTGCCGCAGGCCGCGCACGCGGCCGAGCTGGCCGCCGAACGTGCTGCATCGCAAGCCGCCTGACCCACCTGGAGCAAACCGACATGAAACGACTGACCCGCGATGAAATGGCCAAGCGCGTCGCCCAGGACATCCCCGAAGGCGCGTACGTGAACCTCGGCATCGGCGTGCCGACGCTGGTGGCCAACCACCTCGACCCGAGCAAGGAGATCTTCCTGCACAGCGAGAACGGCCTGCTCGGCATGGGCCCGGCGCCCGCGCCCGGCGAGGAAGACGACGAACTGATCAACGCCGGCAAGCAGCACGTGACGCTGCTCACCGGCGGCGCGTACTTCCACCACTCGGATTCGTTCGCGATGATGCGCGGCGGCCACCTCGACTACTGCGTGCTCGGTGCGTTCCAGGTGTCGGCGAACGGCGACCTCGCGAACTGGCATACGGGCGCGCCCGATGCGATTCCGGCGGTCGGCGGCGCGATGGACCTCGCGATCGGTGCGAAGCAAGTGTTCGTGATGATGGAGCACCTGACGAAGCAGGGCGAGAGCAAGATCGTCGCGCAGTGCTCGTATCCGGTCACCGGCGTGCAATGCGTGAGCCGCATCTATACGGATCTCGCCGTGCTCGACGTGACGGCCGACGGCCTCGCGGTGAGCGAGATCTTCACCGATCTGTCGTTCGACGAGCTGCAGAAGCTGACCGGCGTGCCACTGATCGACGCGACGCAAAAGGCCGCCGCCTGAACGGCAAGCATGCCGGTGCGCGCATTCGAGCGCACGCCGGCACGCTTGGGTAGACAATAGGCGCACGCCGTTTCCCCATTCTGACGCCATGCTCGAAGACAGCGCCCGCCTGACCTCCCTGATTTGCGGCATCGAGCCGCTCAACCGGATCTGGTCGCCCCGCGCGACGATCCAGCGGATGCTCGACGTCGAGGCCGCCCTCGCGCGCGCGCTCGCCGCGCAGCAGGTGATTCCCGCCGCCGCGGTCGCGCCGATCGAACGTGCGTGCGACGCCGGCCGGCTCGACGCCGACGCGCTCGCGCACGGTGCGGCGCTCGGCGGCAATCTCGCGATTCCGCTCGTCAAGCAGCTCACCGCGCAAGTGAAGGTCGACGACCCCGAGGCCGCGAAGTTCGTGCATTGGGGCGCGACGAGCCAGGACATCATCGATACCGCGACCGTGCTGCAGTTGCGCGACACGCTCGACGTGCTCGAGCCGCTGCTCGACGAAGCCTGCGCGTCGCTCGCGGCGCTCGCGCGCACCCATCGCGCGACGCCGATGATCGGCCGCACGTGGCTGCAGCAGGCACTGCCGATCACGCTCGGCCTCAAATTCGCCCAATGGCTCGATGCGCTGCTGCGCCATCGCGCGCGTTTTGCCGAGCTGCGCGAGCGTGCGCTCGTGCTGCAGTTCGGCGGCGCGGCCGGCACGCTCGCGAGCCTGCGCGAGCATGCAGCCGGCGTGAGCGCCGCGCTCGCGGCCGACCTGAAGCTCGCGTTGCCCGCCGTGCCGTGGCATACGCAGCGCGACCGCATCGCGGAAGCCGCGTCGTGCTTCGGGATGCTGACCGGCACGCTCGGCAAGATCGCGCGCGACGTGTCGCTGCAGATGCAGACCGAAGTCGGCGAGCTCGGCGAACCGGCGGCTGCCGGCAAGGGTGGCTCGTCGACGATGCCGCACAAGCGCAACCCGGTCGGCTGCGCGGCCGTGCTGACGGCCGCCGTGCGTGCGCCGAACCTCGTCGCGACCGTGTTCGCGGGGATGGTGCAGGAGCATGAGCGTGCACTCGGCGGCTGGCAGGCCGAATGGGATGCGTTGCCCGATCTCGCGCGCCTGACGGGCGGCGCGCTCGCGCAGATCGCGCAGATCGTCGCGGGCCTCGACGTGAACACCGACCGCCTCGCCGCGAACCTCGACCTCACGCACGGGCTGATCCTCGGCGAAGCGGTGATGCTCGCGCTCGGCGATCGCATCGGCCGGCTCGATGCGCATCACGTCGTCGAGCATGCGTCGAAGGAAGCCGTGCGCACCGGGGCGACGCTGTTCGACGTGCTGGCCGCCGATGCGGCCGTGTCGGCGCACCTGTCGCGCGACGCGCTGGCGCGGCTGCTCGATCCCGCACATTACGTCGGCGAGGCGCAGGCCTATGTCGACGCCGTGCTCGCGCTGCACGCGGGTGCGAAATAACCAGGAGAACCTTGAGATGCCTTTCGCCACTGTCAACGGCGTGAAACTGCATTACCGGATCGACCGTGCCGCACGCGACGACGCGCCGTGGCTCGTTTTCTCGAACTCACTCGGCGCCGACCTGCAGATGTGGGCGCCGCAGATCCGCCCGCTCACGCAGCACTTCAACATCCTGCGCTACGACACGCGTGGTCACGGCCATTCCGACGCGCCGGCCGGTTCGTACACGATCGAGCAACTGGCGGGCGACGTGATCGGCCTGCTCGACCACGTCGGCATCGACTGCGCGCATTTCTGCGGCATCTCGATGGGCGGGTTGACGGGCGCCGCGCTCGCCGCGCGCTACCCGTCACGTATCGTGCGCGCGGTGCTGTCGAATACCGCCGCGAAGATCGGCTCGCCGGAAGTGTGGGCGCCGCGTGCGCAGAAGGCGCGCGCCGAAGGGATGGCCGCGCTCGCCGACGCCGTGCTGCCGCGCTGGTTCACCGACGCATTCGTCGAACGCGAGCCGCGCCTGTTCGATGCGATCCGCGACACCTTCGTGCATACCGACAAGGATGGCTATGCGGCGAACTGCGACGCGCTCAATGCGGCCGACCTGCGCGAGGAAGTGAAGGGCATCGCGTTGCCGGTGCTCGTCGTGACCGGCGCGAAGGACATGTCGACGCCGCCCGACCAGGGCCGCGCGCTTGCCGCCGCGATTCCCGGTGCGCTGCACGTCGAATTCGACGCCGCGCACATTTCGAACATCGAGTGCACCAGCGGTTTCAACCGCGCGTTGCTCGATTTCCTGACTGCGTGAGGCACCGGCGATGGACGACCAGGAACGTTATGAAGCAGGGATGAAGGTGCGTCGCGCGGTGCTCGGCGACGCGCACGTCGACCGTTCGATCGAGAACCGCACCGAGGTGACCGACGAATTCCAGAATCTGATCACGCGCTATGCATGGGGCGAGATCTGGACCCGCGACGGACTGCCGCGCCATACGCGCAGCCTGCTGACCATCGCGATGATGGTGGCGCTGAACCGCGGCGAGGAACTGGCGCTGCACCTGCGCGCCGCGCGCAACAACGGCGTGACGCGCGACGAGATCAAGGAAGTGCTGCTGCAGACCGCGATCTATTGCGGCGTGCCGGCCGCGAATTCCGCGTTCCATCTCGCGGACAAGATCTTCAAGGAACAGGATGGTGCTGCTGGTTAAGCGCCGGCAGTGATCCGATCGCGCGGCCCGCTGATGCTGGCGAGCCGTGACGATCAACGAACGCACCGGCAGCGAATCGGTGTGTGAACGAAGGAAAGGCGCGGCCACCAGGTCGCGCTTCTTGCATATATCAATGTTGGATGCGACCGATCGAGCGCTGACGCGCCCATTCGGCCGACAAGGAGACAAGCGATGAATCGCACACCCGTGGTCGATGTCCAGACCTTCATCAACGAGCAGCCGTTCGGCGGCTTTCAGTGGCTCGTGTTCCTCATGTGTTTCGTGATCGTGCTGCTCGACGGCTTCGATACGGCCGCGATCGGCTTCATCGCACCGTCGTTGCTGGGCGAATGGAACCTCACCAAGCCCGATCTCGCGCCCGTGTTGAGCGCCGCGCTGTTCGGCCTTGCGTGCGGCGCGCTCGTGTCGGGCCCGCTGTCCGACCGGCTCGGCCGCCGCTCGCTGCTGCTCGGCTCGGTGTTCCTGTTCGGCGTCGCGTGCCTGATGTCCGCGTTCTCGAACACGATCGGACACCTGACGATCCTGCGCTTCATCACGGGCGTCGGGCTCGGCGCCGCGATGCCGAACGCGGTCACGATGATGGGCGAATTCTGCCCGGACAAGCGTCGCGCGACCGTGATCAACCTCATGTTCTGCGGCTTTCCGCTGGGCGCCGCGTTCGGCGGGTTCCTCGCTGCGTGGATGATTCCGCATTTCGGCTGGCGCAGCGTGCTGATGCTGGGCGGCGTGACGCCGCTGCTGCTCGGCGTGTTGTTGCTGCTGAAGATGCCGGAATCGGTGCGCTTCATGGTCGCGAGCGGCCAGTCCATCGACAAGATCCGCGCCACGCTCTCGCGCATCTCGCGCGACGCGCTGAACGCCGGCTCGTTCGCATTGACCGAAGCCGCGCCGCAGACGGGCGGCAAGGGCCTCGGCGTCGTGCTGTCGCGTTCGTACATCGTCGGCTCGGTGATGCTGTGGCTCGCGTATTTCATGGGCCTCGTGATCTTCTACGCGTCGATCAACTGGATGCCGATCCTGCTGAAGGATGCGGGCCTGACGCCGAAGAGCGCGACGCTGATCTCGGCGCTGTTTCCGCTCGGCGGCGTGGGCGCCGTGCTGTGCGGCGTGCTGATGGACCGCTTCAACGCGAACCGCGTGATCGCCGTGTGCTATGCACTGACGGCGGTGAGCGTGTATGCGATCGGGCAGGCGGCCGGCAACGTCGGGTTGCTGGTGCTGGTCGTGTTCGTGGCCGGCGTGCTGATGAATACCGCGCAATCGTCGATGCCGGCGCTGGCCGCCGCGTTCTATCCGACCGAAGGGCGCGGCACGGGTGTCGCGTGGATGCTCGGCGTCGGCCGTTTCGGCGGGATCGCCGGGTCGTTCCTCGTCGCCGAACTGACGCGCCGGCATTTCTCGTTTGCGGGTGTGTTCGCGACGATCGCCGTCGCGGGCGTGCTCGCGTGTGTCGCGCTGCTGATCAAACAGATGGCGCGGCCGCATGGCGTGGCGCAGCCGGCAGGCAAGATCGAGTCGCTCGGGCATTGAGCGACGGGCGGGCCGGTGCGTAGCGCCGGCTCCGTGCAGGATCGATTCAGGCCGGTCGCGAGCGGAGCGACCGGCGCACGACAGCAGACCGGGCCGCCTTCGCGGCCCGTCAATATTTCGGCCGTCGCACCTTACTCCTCCGCGTCGTGCTCCTTGACGAAGTTGCGCAGATACGCGCGCAGCGCGGCTTCCCGGCCGCGATGATCGTCGTGGTTCGCGGCGCCCATGCCTTCCTCGTCGCCGAACAGCGTCGGCGGCGCGCAGTAAGTGCCGACTTCGATGTTCTCGCGCAGCACGCGGATATCGTGCGTGAGCGGGTGATACTCGGCGATCCAGTGCATGCCTTCGATGTGCTCGCCCGCTCTCAGCATTGGCTTCATCGGCAATCTCCATGCAGAGCAGCGGTGCAACCGCCGAAGCGGCTGCACGCGCCCGTACCGAAAGGGTACGCCTGCATCACGTGAAGCTCAACGGGCGCTTGTGAGCGCTTACTGCGGCAGCAAATGGGCGACGAGCGGATACAGCGACAGAATCAGCAGCACGGCCATCGTCACGTTGAAGAGGCGCAGCGCGCGGGGATTCGACAGGAAGCGCCGCAGGCCGAGGCCGAACGCGGCCCACAGGCAGATGCACGGGAAGCCGATCAGGATGAACACGACGGACATCCATGCGGCGTTCATCCCGTAGTCGGCGGACAGCCGGATCGTCGTCGCGGCGGTCAGCACCATCATCCACGCCTTCGGATTGACCCACTGGAACGCGGCGGCTTCGATGAACGTCATCGGCCGCGGCTTGGCGCCGTGCGCCTTCACTTCGCCCGACGTGCCGATGCGCCACGCGAGGTACAACAGGTACGCGACGCTCGCGGCTTCGAGGATCGTGTACAGCAGCAGCAGGCGCTTGAACGCTTCGCCGAGGCCGAAGCCGACGCACAGCATCAGGATCGCGACGCCGATGCTGATGCCGAACAGGTGCGGCATCGTGCGGCGGAAACCGAAGTTGACGCCGGATGCGAGCAACATCGTGTTGTTCGGGCCGGGCGTGATCGATGTGACGAGCGCGAACAGCATGCCGGCGGGCAGCGCGCTGAGGGTGAGGAATTCCATCGCGGATTCTCCATTCGGTTCTAGGCTGGGATGGAGATCAGTTTAGCGACGGTTTTCTGTACAGTACCGGTACAGTTGTGTTGTCGATTGCCGGTACGGGGATGTTGAATCACTTTGTGCGTACGAAAGGGGTGTTGGTTCTCAGAAAAGATGTCCGCAGTCTCAATAAGTTGTCTTTGAATAAATAGCGATTTTTTGATGGGACTGCGCGTGATACGCGTTTCAATTGAAAAAAAGAAGCGTAAAAGTCAATGACTTGGCGAATCTGGGCAATGTCGGATCGATGGCTTCTTCACATCGATTGTGAGGGCTTGTCCCGGGGCCGTCGCGAGACCTGTCGTCTGTGCCGGTGTGGCCCGCGGATGCTTGGGTATTGGCGTCACCCACTGGGAAGATATTCGGTTACTATCACCACGACGATCCTGTGCGCGAACGTCGAAGCTGCGAACTTCGCGCGTCAACCGAGCCTCCCTCTGAGGTTTGATCCGCCAGTTCCGTGCGCGAGAGATGCCGTCGGCGGCAAGCCTGCGGGTCGTCGTCCGGTCCTCGTATAGGGCGGCCGACGACGAAATTCAGTCACCGCGACGGTCCTGAAATTTGAAATTCTCTTTTGGGAACCGGTATGCCTAAGCAAACCGCACTGAAGCCAGCCACGCCCGCCAGCCACAGCGATTACGTTGACGTGAAAAAGGCGCGCGCCTTGGCACTGAAGCGTGCGGACAGCGAGCGTGCCGAGAAGCGGCGCGAAAATGACGCCCGCATCGATGTCAACGCGAGCAAGTGGCGTTATATCTGTCAGGAGAGTTAGATGGCGAATAGCACCGTGACGCTCAACTTTCCGAATCCCAGTCGCTCCTACGACGCTTCCAGACACTGTGTGTGTTTCTGGGGCTACGACAATTCTCGCGAGATTACCTTTCTGGTCGACGATGCGATGCTGGCGAAACTGAACTCCGACATGGATTCTGGCGAGCCCGCCTTGCTTGCGGCCTTCGACCGCAATCGCGACCGGATTCTTGGACTCGCCCGAAACCTTTACAAGGGAGGGCCCCAGAACCGGTACACGATCTCGTGAGGTCGGCCCCCGTTTGCACGCGTACCCTACGTGCGTCTTCTTTCTGACCTGCACTCGCCGCGTGTGCGGGTATTCCGGGGCTGAGAGGGGGCATGGATCGGTCGAAGGATGCGCTGCTTGATTGTCCGAACGCTGCAAGCACCGTCTCGACTTCTGCACTCCTGGCCCTGGGGGACTCGACTGGACAACCCAGCCGGATCATCCGCTTCGGGTATTTCACGGCGCACCGCGCGTTGCTCTGCCGTCAGCCGCGGACACCCTGGCCACGTGCTACAACGCGTTACGCTGCGGCACCTTGTCGCCCACGCAGGGATTCGATCTGTCCCATTTAGCAATCCTGTCCGAACTCTCGCTCTGCCTGTTGGCGTGGAAATCCGATGGCGCCCAGCGGTGGGCATTGCGGTGCAACCCTTCGAGCGGAAATCTGCATCCGACCGAGGGCTATCTTCTATATCCAGCTCTGCCCGGCTTCTCGCGCAACGTCTGCTTCGCGAGTTCAAGTCTCAAGCCGATGACGCTTCGTGTCGTTGGGGCGTCTTGGGTAGAGGCTGCAGCCACTGGAGGAGTGACATATGTCGGGTCAGCCATCCATGATCGAAAATCATCTGCTGGCAGCATTACCGGTAGAAGATCTGGCGCATATTTCGCCGCAGCTCGTGCTGGTCGACATGCCGTTGGGAAAGGTGCTGTACGAGTCGGGTGGTGCGCTCAGTCACGTCTATTTTCCGACGACGTCCATCGTGTCGCTGTTGTACGTGATGGAAGACGGTTCGTCAGCCGAAATTGCCATCGTCGGCAACGACGGGTTGATCGGCATCGCGCTATTCATGGGGGGCGAAACAACCCCGAGCCGCGCGATCGTCCAAAGCGCGGGACACGCTTACCGACTCGATGCGCGCATCCTGAAAGACGAGTTCCGTCGAGGCGGTTCGATGCAGCGGCTGTTGCTACGCTACACCCAGGCGCTCATCACACAGATGGCGCAAACAGCCGTATGCAATCGCCATCATTCGATCGATCAGCAGCTCTGTCGGTGGCTCCTGCTCAGCCTCGATCGCCTGCCATCGAGCGAACTGAAAATGACGCAGGAACTGATCGCCAACATGCTCGGTGTCCGCCGGTCGGGCGTGACGGAAGCTGCACTGAAACTTCAGGATGCCGGGTTGATCCGGTACAACTATGGGCACATCGAGGTATTGGATCGCTCCGGGCTCGAGAAGCGCGTGTGCGAATGCTACGGCGTGGTCAGGCGAGAATTCGACCGCCTGCTCCCTGATTTGAAGCGCCTTGAGAAACGACGCTGATGCCAGACCCGCATCCATGCCATCCCGCCCGTACGGCAGCGTACCGACTTCAGACGCTCGCACGCGCAGGCTGACTCATGACGCACGGACTGCAGATCGGCCGCAGACTTCATCGAGATGTAACCGCCGTGATCGAAGTGGGCCGTCGCGATCCGTATCGCTTGCGCAGTTTTATCGCGACTCGGGCGGCGCGAGCCAATCAATGACGAAACCGGGGTTGTGGAGGGAGCATGTTGATGAACGATTGCCCGAAATGGGAAAAAAACGTGAAGGACGAGCAACAAGAACAGGCGGAGGCACGAGCGACCGACGATGGAATGCCCGCGGTTCACCCGGAGCGGCAGAGAAGCCGTGCCCATTCGTGGAAAGCCGTTACACCCAGGCAACGTATTTCCGATCCAAGGAAACGTCTGGGCATGGGTTTTCTGCCGAACCTATAGCGCATGTGTAGCAAAACTCCTCGCTCTCAAACAGAACGTGGAGCCGCCCCAGCAAGGCGGAACTCGAAGCCGGCCAAGCGCCGGCTATTTACTTTGCCGCGTCGTTCGTGAAGACAAACGGCGCATGCATCACTTTCCCGCATCGGTGAAGCGACGCAACCCGGGCAGATGAATCCGCTGAGTCGCGTTCGGCAGCTACGCCAACACAAGTTCGTGGCTGGAGGACCGCAACGCTGGGTGGCCAATTCCTTTCGTACATTCGGCCACCAACGCTTCGCGGCTCATATGGCGCGATTTCGCCGCTGCATCGATCTTTTCGACGAGCTGCTTGGGGAGACATGGCAAGACCAGCACCGAACACGATGTCGGCCGGGCGATATCAATGAACCTCCAGATGCAAAATTGGTGCCGCCACGCGGAGCAAAGCGATGTCACCGCCATCGACGATTTTTCGGACTGAATGCCTTCGCAAACAGACCTCGTTTCGAATAGGCTGATGAGCTCGCCGTCCGCAAGGAATGCGTACGTTGGTGCAGTCAGAGAGCAGCCAGTAACCGGAGTTGATGTTCGCTTTCGGCCCCGCGAACCAGTGCGTAGGCCCGCATCTCCGTGCGCTCAAGGAGCGAAATGGATTCCGAACCGGAAAAGTCGCTCCATGCGTCGTCCTCGATCGAGGTCGGCGCGCCGCGGGTTCTCGCGAACGCCCGCAGGAGGGGGCTTGCCGCGCGGCGCAGCACGTGGCGGTCAGCGTTCAGAACATACGGTGGGCCGTCAGTCCGTAAGACGAGGTAGTACGGAATCGCATTGCAATCACTTTGCATGGTGGCGATACCGGTGAGGAAGAATGCGTGCGTT